>NZ_VPBZ01000031.1:0-3033 GCF_013418475.1 Acinetobacter sp. YH12140 | reverse complement strand
AGTACCAGCGTACGGCCCACAGAATGATGTCACGCTGAAAATGCCGGCCTTTGAATGGGTTCATGTGCAGCTCCATCAGCAAAAGGGGATGATAAGTTTATCACCACCGACTATTTGCAACAGTGCCCAAAAAAGTTCGTGGTGGAGAAAAGATAAGCTATGCAAGGCTTTAGGAGACGTGGTTTTTCAGGATGACGAAGAACGATTCGGCGCTAGGTGCAACATAGGTGCATCGCACGAGCGCTAGGAACGGCGAAAAAAGGCGGACGTGGCGAAATCGGTAGACGCAGCAGACTTTAAAATTGGAGTGCCCGCGGGGAAATCCGCGGAGTAGAACCGCTCAAAGTCGGGGAACGCTAACGGGCAATACCCTAAGCCAATCCCGAGCCAAGCCCCTTCGGGGGAAGGTGTAGAGACTGGACGGGCGGCGCCTAAAGCCTTCGGGCAATGGCGAAGGGACAGTCCAGACCACGAACGTCATCAGACGGCGGCGAAAGTCGAGGTGGTACGAAAATCTGCTTCTCTGTGAGAGTACGGGTTCGAGTCCCGTCGTCCGCACCACAAAGCCAAACATCCCTGCGATGATCGACCTCTGGGCGTTTGGTCGTGAGCCCGCCACCCTCGCGCTACGCTTTGCGCAGGCGTCGAAGGCGATCAGGTGCGCCCATCGATTCCGTCGAGCACCATCGCTGCGAGTTCATCGCTGGTGTGTGCACCACTATCGAGAACACGGGTTGTGCATGGAAGCCGTTCCCTTGCGGCCAAGCATCGGGCGACATTCGCTAATCGCCACTCTCGAATCTCCGCATTTCGATTCGGGTCAGGATGCATGGTCTGGTTCGCGATCCGGTGACGCAATAGGTCCTCGTTGAGCGTCAGAAAGATGTGCAGCAGCTGATCGTCGATCCGCCTTACCCCGTCGAGTATCTCAGTCAGATAGTCCGGGTGCACGAGCGTCATTGGGATGATGATGTCCTGCGAGTAATTCCTTCGAATCTCCCTGACCGCCGCGATCGTAAGTCCCCTCCACAAGGGGAGATCCTGATAGTCTCCGCTCGCTGGCATGGGGACCGTTTCTTTCACCACGAACCCGATTTCCTCGGGGTCAAAGATCAGCGATTTGGAACGCCGATCGCGCAGCCGCTTAGCGAGCGTCGTCTTTCCGGCGCCGAAAGGTCCGTTGATCCAGATTATCATTGTCGACGGCCTCTAACCTGAAGGCTCGCAAGAGCGCTCGACGGCCTCGTGCGGAGGCACGATCGGAGTGGTTCCGAAATGCTTCTCAAGATAGGTGACGCCGAACGTCACGATGTCCTGCGCGTCGAACAGGTAGCACTGAGCAAAGCCCACGACACCTTCTCGATGGCGACCGAGCTTCACGTAAGCATTTGCTATAGTTTCAACCGCATCCGGCTTTCCTTCGATAGCAAAGCAATCGAGAATGCCGTTTGAATCGTAATCCGATGCCGTTTTCCAGGCGACTTCACCGTCTCTTCCAAGCATCGGCATCTCATACGTCACCCACCGTTTGTTGGGGATATCGGCAACCGCCTCGGCGTAGTGCAATGCGGTAACGGAGTTTAGCGGCGCACCCAACAGCAGGGCCTTCCCGCCAAGGCGAACGAACCGCTCGACGGGCGATCCTTCCCCCAAGGCGTGACCGAGTTCGTGAGGCTCCGTCAGCGTTTCAGCCAGCGGACCAACCGCGACCATCGATGCATCGGGGTGCGCGCTGCGCCGCGCGCCGGGGGCTTGAACCAGAAATTGATTCAGCAGGCCGAACCCACGGTAAGTCCCGGCTGTTGCGGGATCGAACGGCAGCCAGGTACGGCGGGCTTCGTCATCCAGCCGAGCGCCATTCAGAGTCTCCTCGTAGGGTGATCGGTCCCACGACGCGTATCCCATCACAGTGCCAGTCGGCCCAACCGCGGAGCGTAACGCGGCAACGACCGTCTCCGCTCCTCCTTCGACCGGACCAATCGCTTTAAGTGAGGCATGCACCATCAAGAGGTCACCGGTTTGGACTCCGAGTTTTTGAAGCGCCTCCGTTATTGCCTTCCGCGTATGCATCGCGATATCTCCTCTAAACTGCAAAACACTATACCTATCGAGATATCACTCTACTATACCTATCGAGATGAAGAAATTCTAAAATTAACATAATACACCTTATACAAAATGCCCTTGTAAGCCCTTAATCAAGGGCATTTTTAGTCTCTACTTAACATAAAATTTTGGTGGTGCTTCAAAAAGTATGCTGCCTTTAAATGAAGCCATTATTGATGTAAAAGAAAAGAAGGCTAAATCAAAAGCTTTAAAATGGTTTTCAAGCTTTTTTGAAAAATTACAGCTTCTTCTGAAGCTACGCCTAATTCTATGCCTTATTTTGCAATTATTGCCTTCAATACCTACAGTAAAAAATTTACCAATACTTTGCTTACCATTTTTAAAAGCAGTGATGAAACTGTCCCAATGATCACTTGCAATTCGGGTGTAGTGAATATCTAATTGTTTAAGCTTTGTCTTCAATTGTTAGACTGTAGCTAAATCTCGTTTACCCCAAACATAAGCAACAATTTCACCTGTTTCTCGATGATAGGCGTAAATAAGCCATTGTTTATTCTTTTTATTTCCAACAAAATTCCAGAACTCATCTACTTCGAGAGATTCATAATGACTTTGCTGAGGCTGAATTTCATAGGTTGATTCAGTTAAAGTACGTAAAACTTTACCGATACTGATGCGCTCAACTTCAGCAATATCTCGTATACCGCTGCCTCTGACCATCAACTGTAATATTTTACGAGTAATACCTGACTTACATCCTAGATAGCTCAGTGCATGATCACCAATAAACTGACGTTTACAGTCTTTGCACTGATAGTTTTGTTTCCCATCTACTTTGATACCATTTTTCTTTATACTATCACTGAGGCAGGTTGGACATTTGATTGCTAGAGTTATTTGCATTTCTCTATTTTATCAAAATCCAATCGGCTTTTTCTTCAGCATACTTTTTGAAACACTACCAAA
>NZ_VPBZ01000030.1:0-3335 GCF_013418475.1 Acinetobacter sp. YH12140 | reverse complement strand
TGTTCCATTTTAGAGATTTGTTTAAGATAAGATATAACTCATTGAGATGTGTCATAGTATTCGTCGTTAGAAAACAATTATTGTGACATTATTTCAATGAGTTATCTATTTTTGTCGTGTACAGAGATTATTATAGAAGCCCCCATGAATAAATCGCTCATCATTTTCGGCATCGTCAACATAACCTCGGACAGTTTCTCCGATGGAGGCCGGTATCTGGCGCCAGACGCAGCCATTGCGCAGGCGCGTAAGCTGATGGCCGAGGGGGCAGATGTGATCGACCTCGGTCCGGCATCCAGCAATCCCGACGCCGCGCCTGTTTCGTCCGACACAGAAATCGCGCGTATCGCGCCGGTGCTGGACGCGCTCAAGGCAGATGGCATTCCCGTCTCGCTCGACAGTTATCAACCCGCGACGCAAGCCTATGCCTTGTCGCGTGGTGTGGCCTATCTCAATGATATTCGCGGTTTTCCAGACGCTGCGTTCTATCCGCAATTGGCGAAATCATCTGCCAAACTCGTCGTTATGCATTCGGTGCAAGACGGGCAGGCAGATCGGCGCGAGGCACCCGCTGGCGACATCATGGATCACATTGCGGCGTTCTTTGACGCGCGCATCGCGGCGCTGACGGGTGCCGGTATCAAACGCAACCGCCTTGTCCTTGATCCCGGCATGGGGTTTTTTCTGGGGGCTGCTCCCGAAACCTCGCTCTCGGTGCTGGCGCGGTTCGATGAATTGCGGCTGCGCTTCGATTTGCCGGTGCTTCTGTCTGTTTCGCGCAAATCCTTTCTGCGCGCGCTCACAGGCCGTGGTCCGGGGGATGTCGGGGCCGCGACACTCGCTGCAGAGCTTGCCGCCGCCGCAGGTGGAGCTGACTTCATCCGCACACACGAGCCGCGCCCCTTGCGCGACGGGCTGGCGGTATTGGCGGCGCTGAAAGAAACCGCAAGAATTCGTTAACTGCACATTCGGGATATTTCTCTATATTCGCGGTTCAGCAGGCATGTCCCCTTTGAGGGCGACCCGACGACAGGATAATCGACCTTATGGTGCGCAAATATTTCGGCACAGACGGTATTCGTGGCAAAGCCAACGAAGGCGCGATGACGGCGGAAACCGCCTTGCGCGTCGGCATGGCGGCTGGCCGTGTCTTTCGTCGCGGTGACCACCGCCATCGTGTCGTGATCGGCAAGGATACGCGCCTGTCGGGCTATATGCTTGAACCCGCGCTCACAGCCGGTTTCACCTCGATGGGCATGGACGTATTCCTTTTTGGCCCGCTGCCGACAACGTAATAGGAAGAATAAACGCCCTTTTCACCCAAGTCCAAATTAATTTGCCGATTCCATAATCAGGGTGTATTACAATTCCATAGAGTTTTTCAATCCAGGTGGTTTAGCTGATAACTTAACGATTGATCAGCTTCTTCGTGAAGATTACTCGCCATGGGCGCGCAATAAAAGGATATCTGCCACGTTCAAAGAAGCGCATTTTATTGAAAAATATGGGTCAGGCATCAAACGAATCCAAGAAGGCTTCGCATCCTATGGTCTGCGTCCCCCTGTCTTTGAAAATTTCCAGCACGGTTTTCGAGTTATTGTCTCATCAAAGCTACTTTTCGAATCTAATGAGGGAGTAAATCTACTATTTAATCAGATAAGAACTAATCCAGGAAAGCGTGCACCATTTTTAGTAAACGAGCTATTAGTTCCTGTCAAGATAGTAGAGCGGTGGCTCAAAATCTTAAGAGATGATCATAAAATCGAGTTTCGAGGAGCTCCTAAAAGTGGAGGATACTGGCTAAAATAGAAATCAATGATACTCTTAAGTGGCACCAATCGAACTCCTATTTTAGCATTTAAAAAAGTATCCTCACATCATTTTATTGAACAATACCTAAGGCTGCTCTGGCGGCATTGATATGATTATCGTCGTTGCACTCTACCGCAAAAGCGCCATATGCTAATGGAGCTGCAGCAGCCCTCTCTATAGATTGTTCGTAGAGCCTATCCCATATCGTTCCGCCTTGTTTAGCATACTCCGTTATCAAACTCTTCAGGCTATCCTCTCCAAAAACCGATACGTGACCAGAAAAGTCCAGTGCAGGATCACCCATATGCGCAGTAGACCAATCTATGATACCAGAGGTCTTACCTTCCTTCGAGGTTAAGACATGCCCTGCATAGAGATCGCCATGGATGAAACAAGTGAATTCAGGCCACAAAGGGTCATTGTCCAACCATCTACGGTATCTGTTTTCCAACGGCTCGCTGATACCTATCTCAGATTTCACCAAGTGGATACGGTCAGCTATTTCGGTCCTCAATTCACTTGGAGTCATTATTTTCAAGTTGCTCTTTCTCACATCGTCAGCTGTAATACGATGTAATTCGGCCAATGATTTTGCCAGAGACTCCACATAAGCTATGCTATCGCGATCTATGTTCCAAGAAACCTCATGTGTTATCGCATCGAATGTCAGAGCAGGCGCATCCTCCAGTAAAGGGTAGGCTATTAGGCGCTCCGATACAATTTTCCAATCAGGGACATTGATCGACAGGTTTCTTTTGGCTAAATCCAATATTCTACTTTCATTTTCGATTTGTTCAAGCATATCGCTTCTTCGAGGTATACGGAGTACCCAGTTCTCACCGTTTACTTCCTTTACAAAGGCAACTCTAAAGTCGATGCCCATCTCATTGACGCTCATCTCTTCCGAAATTCTCAGCCCATGCTCTAGGGCTAATGTTTGCATATCTTCGATTGTCATTTCTATACTGTTTTCTTTTATTAAATTGGTACCAGTTCCCCCGACAGGACATTCTGAATGTCATATACAGGTGTAACACTTTACCCATATTCTTTTCGTATGGATAACACTTCCCATCAGGGAACAAAAATCTGATACATGAATTAATTGTGAGACAGTAGACCTACTGTCGCATTGAAGCCATCTCGGCGACTATTTGATTAGGAAAACCAAGGCTTTGCCATCATAGCCTTATCATAGAAGTATAACATAGTTGTAAAGATAGAAAATTATTTTTTATTCATCCATGATGTTATTATTTTATAATAACATCATCTAAACATGTCCTGTCGCTCTTTTGTGCTGTGATATTTCATACCTATTAACTGCTTTCGTTTGAATTATACGACGTTCTACTCACAATAGGGCAAGGGTTACTCATTCCGTAGGATGCGGTTCACGTATAGGAAGAATAAACGCCCTTTTCACCCAAGTCCAACAGCTTTGGACCGCAGTTGACTCTTTCGACACCCCTGCGATGCAACCCAATCCGGCTGACGGGGAGCCAGCAACGCTGAAAATTTAC
>NZ_VPBZ01000029.1:0-3416 GCF_013418475.1 Acinetobacter sp. YH12140 | reverse complement strand
GCATGTTCCGCGTCCTTGCAATACTGTGTTTACATACAGTCTATCGCTTAGCGGAAAGTTCTTTTACCCTCAGCCGAAATGCCTGCCGTTGCTAGACATTGCCAGCCAGTGCCCGTCACTCCCACTCGATTGTAAACAAGCACACAAAACCCTTTAGTGACAACAATTTGCAAGAACTATCAGGCTCAGTGCCATGAAAAATACCATGACCAGATCATGAGGTTGAACACGGCTTGCGCCGGCAGCGTTCACGCTCCTGGTCGGCGATCTCGCCCGGCTGCAATGCTAGCTCAGCATCGGTCATGCGCTCCAGCACGTCGCGTAGGCGGATGGTGCAAGGAATGGGCGGCAGCTCGAACTCATAGCCGCCGGCGATCATTTCGGCCGCAATCTCCTCGGTGATGAAAAACGGCTCGTCGTCTTGGTTCGGCTTCTTCATGCCCTTTCCTCCTGGCGCTCATCCTGGCCGACAGCGGCCAGGGCATCGGCTTCCGTCAATGCGTCCTCCACGAACGCGCCGTGCTGCTTCGCTTCGGCCTGGCTGACCTCGGCCCATATCCGTTTCACCTGGGCCGCACTGTACCCGGCCAGCTCGGCGGTCTTGTTGATGCTGTAGCCGGACTTGCGCAGCGCGACAACTTGGGCGCGGCGCTTCGGATCAGCACGGCGGCCCTTGTACCGCCCGGCCTGGCGGGCCAACTCAATGCCTTGGCGCTGGCGTTCGCGCCTGTCCTCGTAGTCGTCGCGGGCCATCTGCAAGGCCAGGCGAAAAAGCATGATCTGCACGGCTTCCAGCACGATCTTGGCGACGCCCTGGGCCTCGGCCGCCAGGTCGGATAGATCGACCACGCCAGGGACGGCCAGGCGTGCGCCTTTGGCCTGTATCGAGGCCACCAGGCGCTCGGCCTCGGGCAAAGGTAGGCGGCTGATGCGGTCGATCTTCTCGGCAATGACCACCTCGCCGGGCTGTAGGTCGCCGATCATGCGCAGCAGCTCAGGCCGGTCGGCGCGTGCGCCGGATGCCTTCTCACGGTAGATGCCGGCGACGTAGTAGCCGGCGGCCTTCGCGGCCGTAGTGATCGCCTCTTGGCGTTCCAAGTCCTGCGCGTCGGTGCTGACGCGCAGATAGACCCGCGCCACCATCGGCGCGGCTACTGGCTTCGTCCTGCGCATACTTGCGGGCTCCTTTGGGCATACTCAAATGCACCCATCTTAAACTGGCAGCTAATGTACAAAAGTTGATAGAAGCACACAAGTTCAATTTTGCACTTCTGCCCACTATTGCAAAACTGCTTGTTAGTAGCCGTTTTTTCTTACTGTTTATAGATTCAATAATTTTTGAAACGAAAAATTGGGACTAAACATTTCGGTTTCGTTTTCTGTCGATTCGTCCTGCGTATCTTTTGCATAAACAAACATTTGTTGTTCGTAGTTTTCGATGGCATTTTCAATACTTGTAAATTCTCCGTTTGTAAGGTTTTCAGACAATATCAAAGCATCCAATAATCCCGTATTTACACCCTGTCCTGCAAAAGGCGACATCAAATGAGCAGCATCGCCAATCATTGTTATGGGTAATGGACGGTTACTTTTCCAATCATTGTTCAAAGGAAATTTCCTTGTGGGCAAGCATTGAAATGTTGATACCGAACGTATTAATTGTTTGTAAACTTCACTCCATTTGGAAAATCTTTTCAATAAAAAATCGGCAACGCTGTTTCTGTCCTGAAAATCTAAGGGAATTTTATTTTTCCATTCATCGGGCGTTTTAAAACTAATTCCTAAATACAATGCACCATTATTATTGGGATTGGCAAACAATAAAATGCCCTGATGTCCCGCCATTAATCGGTTGCCGTTGCATAGCTGAAAAAATCCGGGACAGTTTATTTCCGGTTGAAGAATATCAGCTTGGATGTTGAAAGTACCGGTTTCTTCAACTTGCGTGTCGGTAACAAAGCTCCTTATTTTCGACATTCCACCATTGGCAAGAATAACCAAATCTGCTGTTTCACTCGGTTTATTCTCAAAAGTTAGTGTCCACTTCTTCTTACCAGGTTCAAGCATAACAAGTTTTCTATCCCAAATAACCGTGTCGTTTTCTAAACTATTCAACAAGATAGCCCTTAAGTCATTTCTGTTTATTTCAGGATTGTCAAATCGATTTTCGGGCTTTACATTTTTTGTGGATAAAATATTGCCTTTTTCATCAGCAATATTTACACCCATTGGTAAGGCTAAGTCATAATAAGTTTGTAACAATCCCGCTTTTTTCATTGCTTCCTGACCTGAACCTTTGTGTAGGTCAAGGGTTCCACCAAAAATTCTTGCCTCTCGGTCGTTGTCTCTTTCGTAAACTGAAACGTCTATGCCGTTTTGCTGTAATAATTTTGCCATAGTCAGTCCAACGGGTCCACCACCAATTATTGCAACGTTCTTATCACTAAGTAAATTCATTTGTTTGTCTGTATCTATTCGCATTGTCATTCAAAAATGGCACATAACAAGTGGCTATACGCCAAATGGCGTATATATCCACTATATCTTATTTTGCTAAACCTTTCATTATCAGTGACAAATCCGTTTTCAACCGTTTACCGTTCGTTTCTACTCTCTCAAAAGGATTTATATTCATAGTGCTTTTTGTTAAGTTTTGCTCAAATATACAAATCCTTTCTATATATCTAACAAATCCATCGGACTTTTTAATTGTTCCATTCCCTTGGTGGTAATATGTGTATAAACCTCAGTTGTTTTACTGCTTGAATGACCTAACAACGATTGAATATAACGTAAACTCGTACCATTCTCAAGCAAATGCGTTGCAAAGCTATGTCGTAAGGTATGTACAGTAACTTCCTTTTGAATCTTTGCTTTTAAAACAGCTGCTTTAAAAATGTTTTGAATACTTCGGCTTGAGTATGCGCCACCTTTTTGACCTTCAAATAAATAATCTTTTGGTTTATATTCCATAAAGTATGTTCTTAAAATAATTAATGTTTTCTCAGATAAAATGGTATAACGATCTCTTTTTCCTTTTGACTGTTCTATACGAATTTGCATGCGCTTGGAGTCAATGTCTTTTATTTTCAGGTTTATACATTCAGAAATGCGCAAACCTGCCGAATAAATAGTCATCAGAATAGCCTTGTGTTTCACGTTTTCAATAGCGCGTAGTACCCGAATGGTTTCTTCTTCACTCATCACAACAGGAAGTGTTTTTTCTTTTTTTGGTCTTTCGATGAAATATGTTTTCCGTTGTCCACCCAAAACACGTTCGTAATAAAACTGGCACTGTTGCAAAGTTAGCGATGAGGCAGCCTTTTGTCTTATTCAAAGGCCTTACATTTCAAAAACTCTGCTTACCAGGCGCATTTCGCCCAGGGGATCACCATAATAAAATGCTGAGGCCTGGC
>NZ_VPBZ01000028.1:0-3625 GCF_013418475.1 Acinetobacter sp. YH12140 | reverse complement strand
AGTACCAGCGTACGGCCCACAGAATGATGTCACGCTGAAAATGCCGGCCTTTGAATGGGTTCATGTGCAGCTCCATCAGCAAAAGGGGATGATAAGTTTATCACCACCGACTATTTGCAACAGTGCCATCGCGAGTGGGTCAGGGTGGGACGGCTTAAAAACCCTTGTTGCAATGGCAACCAGGCTGACCGCCACCATGGCCGACGATCCGCTCAATCATGTGCTCGACGGTTATCACCGCTTCCGCCGATACGCTCCACGCATGTTGCGCCTGCTCGATCTGCGAGCTGCGCCCGTTGCACTGCCGCTTCTGGAAGCGGTGACGGCCCTTCGTACCGGTTTGAACGATGCCGCGATGACCAGCTTCTTGCGGCCCAGCTCGAAATGGCATCGCCACCTTCGGGCCCAGAGGGCTGGCGACGCTCGCCTATGGGAGATCGCGGTGCTGTTCCATCTGCGCGATGCGTTCCGCTCCGGAGATGTCTGGCTTACTAGGTCCCGGCGCTATGGCGATCTGAAACACGCACTCGTTCCGGCACAATCCATCGCGGAAGGCGGTCGTCTCGCTGTGCCATTGCGGCCGGAGGAATGGCTGGCAGACCGGCAAGCTCGCCTCGACATGCGGTTGCGCGAGCTTGGCCGTGCCGCTCGCGCAGGCACGATCCCGGGCGGGTCGATTGAAAACGGCGTTCTGCATATCGAGAAACTCGAAGCCGCCGCGCCGACAGGCGCCGAAGATCTGGTGCTCGATCTCTACAAGCAGATCCCGCCCACGCGCATCACCGATCTCCTGCTGGAGGTGGATGCGGCGACCGGCTTCACCGAAGCGTTCACCCATCTGCGCACAGGAGCACCCTGCGCTGACCGGATCGGGCTAATGAACGTTATCTTGGCGGAAGGGATCAACCTCGGCTTGCGCAAAATGGCGGATGCGACAAACACCCACACCTTCTGGGAATTGATCCGCATTGGACGGTGGCATGTCGAGGGCGAAGCCTATGACCGGGCGCTGGCCATGGTGGTCGAGGCACAGGCAGCGTTACCCATGGCCCGGTTCTGGGGCATGGGCACGTCGGCTTCGAGCGACGGACAGTTCTTCGTCGCTACAGAGCAAGGTGAGGCCATGAACCTGGTCAACGCGAAATATGGCAATACCCCGGGCCTGAAAGCCTATAGCCACGTCTCCGACCAATATGCGCCGTTCGCAACCCAGGTGATTCCTGCAACGGCAAGCGAAGCGCCTTACATCCTCGATGGCCTGCTGATGAACGATGCTGGACGCCATATCCGCGAGCAGTTCACCGACACGGGCGGCTTCACCGATCACGTCTTTGCCGCATGTGCCATTCTCGGCTACCGGTTCGCTCCGCGCATCCGCGACCTGCCATCCAAACGGCTCTACGCGTTCAATCCGTCGGCCGCCCCGGCGCACCTGCGAGCGTTGATCGGCGGAAAGGTCAACCAAGCCATGATCGAGCGCAATTGGCCCGACATCCTGCGCATCGCCGCCACCATTGCTGCCGGGACCGTCGCGCCAAGCCAGATTCTGCGGAAACTCGCCTCCTATCCGCGGCAGAACGAGCTCGCGACAGCCCTGCGGGAAGTCGGTCGCGTCGAGCGCACCCTGTTCATGATCGACTGGATTCTGGATGCCGAACTCCAACGGCGTGCCCAGATCGGGCTCAACAAAGGCGAAGCTCATCATGCGCTGAAGCGGGCAATCAGCTTCCACCGCCGCGGTGAAATCCGCGACCGTTCCGCCGAAGGCCAGCATTACCGCATCGCCGGCATGAATCTGCTCGCCGCCATCATCATCTTCTGGAACACCATGAAGCTCGGCGAGGTCGTTGCAAACCAGAAACGCGATGGAAAGCTGCTATCGCCCGATCTCTTGGCCCATGTTTCGCCGCTCGGATGGGAACACATCAATCTCACCGGAGAATATCGCTGGCCAAAGCCTTAGCGTAGGATTCCGCCCCCTCCCGCAAACGACCCCATTTTGTGATTTTGAATTAGATAATAATAAGTGATCGGCTTTGCTAATTGATGTTTTTGCTGTTGTCAGCTTAAAAGCTGAACAAGATTAAATAATGGAAATTTGATATGAATATGCGCATTCGTTTGATTGCAGGCGCAATCACCGCACTCATCGTGGGCTTTGGTTTTATGGCCTATGATAAATATACAGGCCGTGAATGGGTCGTCTCACCTGATCAGATTGAAGCGGCTCAAAGCAGTGGTAAAGCGGGTGTGGAAACACGTCCGGGCACGGTTGCGGTACGTGCAATCCGCAGCGAAGATGCGGATATACTGCCATTTAAATGGCTTGGTTATGGTTTGGTTGCAGGGTTCTTTGTCGTCTATTCAACACGCAAACCAAAAGCTGCACCAAAAGCATAATCTTTAAGTTAATCATTTTAAAAGCCTCGCTTTGCGGGGCTTTTTTATGTTGCATCTGCTAAGTTATTTTGTGGCTTTCTTCATTTCCAGACCGGAAATTAAAGCATCCAATCCATATTCAAAGGCAAAATCGGCACCTTCCGCATCGAATGTATCAAAGGCATGAGATAGAAACTGTGATGGCTGTGCAGGGGCTTCTTTTGAGGCTTGTTTGCGTTCAGAACTATCTTCGAGGGCTGCTTGCTGCTCACTGACAGAGCCCGTCGTATAATGACTGACAATCACTAATGCCCGTACGGCATCGGGCTGTTCAAATCCGCTCTCACATAAAAATCTGATCTGTTTTTCCACGCGCTCATATTGCGCACTGGTTGGGCGTGTGCCCGCATGAATGCGTGCGCCATCACGATAAGAAAGCAGTGCGCTACGAAAGCTGAGTGCATTTTCTTTTAAAAAGACACGCCAGTCTTCTCCTGTCTGAGGCACGGTGCGGGTGTGATTTTTTTCTAACATGGCTTCAGATAAGGCATCAAGCAGGGCGCGCTTATTGCGAAAATGCCAATAAAGAGCAGGTTGCTGCACCTTCAGGCGCTCGGCCAATTTTCGCGTTGTTAAATTGTCAACACCGACTTCGTTGAGAAGTTCAAGTGCAGCCTGAATAACGGTCTCACGATCCAATTTGGTCATTTTATTGCATTACCTCTTGACAATTTATCGTTGATAAAGTTTATTATCGCCAACTTATCAATGATAAATAAAAGTCACATCTATGTCAAAATCACTTATAACCGCACTCATTGTTGTCGCGCTTGATGCGATTGGTTTGGGATTAATCATGCCGGTGGTTCCGGCTTTATTAAATGAATTTGTACCGGCAGAGCAAACAGCATTTCACTATGGTGTTTTTTTATCGCTTTATGCGTTTATGCAGGTCTTTTGCGCGCCCGTTTTAGGGCGGTTATCTGACCGCTATGGACGGCGGATTATTTTGCTGGTTTCATTTTTAGGTGCCACGATTGATTATAGCATAATGGCGGCAGCGCCTGTTTTATGGGTGCTTTATATCGGCCGGATTATCTCAGGTGTTACCGGAGCAACTGGTGCAATCGCGGCATCAATTATCGCTGATACAACTAAACAGGAAGAACGTGCGCGTTGGTTTGGTTTTATGGGGGCGTGTTTTGGTGCAGGTATGATTGCAGGGCCTGCTATTGGCGGTGTTCTT
>NZ_VPBZ01000027.1:0-3068 GCF_013418475.1 Acinetobacter sp. YH12140 | reverse complement strand
AAGTTGAATGAAATGAGTTACTAGCGAAATTAACTGAATCAAGCGTTTTGGTATATGAATCTAATTGAAGCTGTACAGTGATTAAATTCACGAAGCTCTAAACTGTAATGTTGGTTGATCTACTTGTAGGATCAAACGACTGTTTGGGGTTGTATAGTCAAGTAATTAAGTGCATGTGGTGGATGCCTTGGCAGTCAGAGGCGATGAAAGACGTAATAGCCTGCGATAAGCTCCGGGGAGGCGGCAAATATCCTGTGATCCGGAGATTTCTGAATGGGGAAACCCACCCGCTATAAGGCGGGTATCATAAACTGAATACATAGGTTTATGAGGCGAACGAGGGGAAGTGAAACATCTCAGTACCCTTAGGAAAAGAAATCAATTGAGATTCCCTCAGTAGCGGCGAGCGAACGGGGAAAAGCCCATTAAGTTATCTAAGCTTTAGTGGAACGCTCTGGGAAGTGCGACCATAGTAGGTGATAGTCCTGTACACGAAAGGGCTTAGATAATGATGTCGAGTAGGGCGAGGCACGTGAAACCTTGTCTGAATATGGGGGGACCATCCTCCAAGGCTAAATACTCCTGACTGACCGATAGTGAACCAGTACCGTGAGGGAAAGGCGAAAAGAACCCCTGTGAGGGGAGTGAAATAGATCCTGAAACCGCATGCATACAAGCAGTGGGAGCCAACTTGTTTGGTGACTGCGTACCTTTTGTATAATGGGTCAGCGACTTACATTCAGTAGCAAGGTTAACCGATTAGGGGAGCCGTAGAGAAATCGAGTCTTAATAGGGCGTTTAGTTGCTGGGTGTAGACCCGAAACCGGGTGATCTATCCATGAGCAGGTTGAAGGTTGGGTAACACTAACTGGAGGACCGAACCCACTGTCGTTGAAAAGCCAGGGGATGACTTGTGGATAGGGGTGAAAGGCTAATCAAACTCGGTGATAGCTGGTTCTCCCCGAAAGCTATTTAGGTAGCGCCTCGGACGAATACCATTGGGGGTAGAGCACTGTTTCGGCTAGGGGGTCATCCCGACTTACCAAACCGATGCAAACTCCGAATACCAATGAGTACTATCCGGGAGACAGACTGCGGGTGCTAACGTCCGTAGTCAAGAGGAAAACAATCCAGACCGCCAGCTAAGGCCCCAAAATTGTAGTTAAGTGGGAAACGATGTGGGAAGGCATAGACAGCTAGGAGGTTGGCTTAGAAGCAGCCACCCTTTAAAGAAAGCGTAATAGCTCACTAGTCGAGTCGGCCTGCGCGGAAGATGTAACGGGGCTAAAACTACATGCCGAAGCTGCGGATTTACACATTAGTGTAAGTGGTAGGGGAGCGTTCTGTAAGCCGATGAAGGTGGATTGAGAAGTCTGCTGGAGGTATCAGAAGTGCGAATGCTGACGTGAGTAACGACAAAACGGGTGAAAAACCCGTTCGCTGAAAGACCAAGGGTTCCAGTCCAACGTTAATCGGGGCTGGGTGAGTCGACCCCTAAGGCGAGGCCGAGAGGCGTAGTCGATGGGAAATTGGTTAATATTCCAATACTTCAGTGTAATGCGATGAGAGGACGGAGAAGGTTAAGTCAGCCTGGCGTTGGTTGTCCAGGTGAAAGGAAGTAGGCATGTATCTTAGGCAAATCCGGGGTACTCTATGCTGAGATCTGACAGCAAGCTGTACTTGTACAGTGAAGTGGCTGATACCATACTTCCAGGAAAAGTCTCTAAGCTTCAGTTACACTGGAATCGTACCCGAAACCGACACAGGTGGTCAGGTCGAGTAGACCAAAGCGCTTGAGAGAACTCTGCTGAAGGAACTAGGCAAAATGGTACCGTAACTTCGGGAGAAGGTACGCTGCTTTTGGTGATGGAACTTGCTTCCTGAGCTGAGAGCAGCCACAGAAACCAGGCCCCTGCAACTGTTTATTAAAAACATAGCACTCTGCAAACACGAAAGTGGACGTATAGGGTGTGATGCCTGCCCGGTGCTGGAAGGTTAATTGATGGGGTTAGCGTAAGCGAAGCTCTTGATCGAAGCCCCAGTAAACGGCGGCCGTAACTATAACGGTCCTAAGGTAGCGAAATTCCTTGTCGGGTAAGTTCCGACCTGCACGAATGGCATAATGATGGGGGCGCTGTCTCCAGCAGAGGCTCAGTGAAATCGAAATCGCCGTGAAGATGCGGTGTACCCGCGGCTAGACGGAAAGACCCCGTGAACCTTTACTGCAGCTTGACATTGAACTTTGATCTTACTTGTGTAGGATAGGTGGGAGGCTTTGAAACCGAGACGCTAGTTTCGGTGGAGCCAATCTTGAAATACCACCCTGGTAATATTGAGGTTCTAACTCTGCTCCATGATCTGGAGCGAGGACCATGTCTGGTGGGTAGTTTGACTGGGGCGGTCTCCTCCTAAAGAGTAACGGAGGAGTACGAAGGTGCGCTCAGCGTGGTCGGAAATCACGCGTAGAGTATAAAGGCAAAAGCGCGCTTAACTGCGAGACCCACAAGTCGAGCAGGTACGAAAGTAGGTCTTAGTGATCCGGTGGTTCTGTATGGAAGGGCCATCGCTCAACGGATAAAAGGTACTCTGGGGATAACAGGCTGATACCGCCCAAGAGTTCATATCGACGGCGGTGTTTGGCACCTCGATGTCGGCTCATCTCATCCTGGGGCTGAAGCAGGTCCCAAGGGTATGGCTGTTCGCCATTTAAAGAGGTACGCGAGCTGGGTTTAGAACGTCGTGAGACAGTTCGGTCCCTATCTACCGTGGGCGCTGGAAATTTGAGAGGATCTGCTCCTAGTACGAGAGGACCAGAGTGGACGAACCTCTGGTGTACCGGTTGTGACGCCAGTCGCATCGCCGGGTAGCTATGTTCGGAAGGGATAACCGCTGAAAGCATCTAAGCGGGAAGCCTACCTCAAGATAAGATTTCCCTTGGACTTTATGTCCACTAAAGAGCCGTTGAAGACTACGACGTTGATAGGTTGGATGTGGAAGTGCGGTGACGCATGAAGCTGACCAATACTAATTGCTCGTGAGGCTTGACTATACAACACCCAAACAGTTGT
>NZ_VPBZ01000026.1:0-5257 GCF_013418475.1 Acinetobacter sp. YH12140 | reverse complement strand
CTGGGTGAGCTCTGGGCTGGTCGGCGCCTTGACCCAGCGGAAACGCGCTGAGCCGTGGGATTGCTCGACATACACACCGTCGAGAAACAGCATGTGGAAGTGAACATTCAGATTGAGCGCCGATCCAAAACGCTGGATCAGGGTGACCGCGCCCGTCTTGGCCACTTGGTGGGTATGGCCCGCTTTCTTGACCAGGTGCGTGGCAATGACGCGGTAAACGATGCCCAGCACCCACCCCATGATCTCGGGCCGGCTGGCAAACAGGAAACGCAGCTGAAACGGGAAGCTCAACACCCACTGACGCATGGGTTGTTCAGGCAGTACTTCATCAACCAGCAAGGCGGCACTTTCGGCCATCCGCCGCGCCCCACAGCTCGGGCAGAAACCGCGACGCTTACAGCTGAAAGCGACCAGGTGCTCGGCGTGGCAAGACTCGCAGCGAACCCGTAGAAAGCCATGCTCCAGCCGCCCGCATTGGAGAAATTCTTCAAATTCCCGTTGCACATAGCCCGGCAATTCCTTTCCCTGCTCTGCCATAAGCGCAGCGAATGCCGGGTAATACGGCACTGTTGCAAATAGGGATCTGAGTCGATGATTTTCCCTTCAAAAAAGCTTAGAGACCGAAAACTCTATTTACTAGCCAAACTTCTCCTAGAATATTACCGTTATAAAATAATGAAGCTTGTCCTTTGCGTAGAGCACGCATAACCTCAATACCTTTAATTGTGGCATAAGCCGTTTTCATAGACTTGAATCCCAACGTAGCCTTGATGATCCGTTTGAGCTTGCCATGATCACATTCAATCACGTTATTCTTGTATTTAATCTGTCGATGCTCCAGGTCTTCAGGACACTTTCCTTCCTGTTTTAGTCGCGACAAAGCACGGCCATAGGTATGAGCCTTATCAGTGTTTATGACTCGTGGAATCTGCCATTTTTTGACATGATTCAAAATCTTACCAAGAAAACAATAAGCTGAATGGGTATTTCGTCTAGCAGAAAGATAGAAATCAAGAGTATGGCCACGTTGGTCAACTGCACGGTATAGATATGCCCATTTGCCATTCACTTTTACGTAAGTTTCATCCAGATGCCATAAATGTCGATCTGTAGGATTACGCCAATACCAACGTAAACGTTTTTCCATTTCTGGAGCATAACGCTGAACCCAGCGATAAATCGTGGTGTGATCGACATTCACACCACGTTCGGCCAACATTTCCTGAAGTTCACGATAGCTGATGCCATATTTACAATACCAACGAACAGCCCAAAGAATGATTTCACCTTGAAAGTGCCGACCGTGGAAGGGATTCATCTGCTGTATCTCGAAATAAATAAGATATTTAGCTTATCATGTCAGCCTATTTGCAACAGTGCCGTTAAATATGAGCTAATTAAAAAGGGCAATAAATTTCATAGTCTTGAGCTAAAATTTAAGAAGAAAAATGCAGAAAAAGAGCAATTAAGATGCCCTGACACAATTGATATGTTTGAAGAACAGAAAAATAACTTCCTTAAACTGTCTGATGCTCAGGTTGATAGTTTTGGTAATCAATTATCAGAACTTTCTGAATTAAGTTATTTAGCTAGAGAGGGTGAAAGCTACAAAGATTTAGCATTAAGGCTTAAAACAATGCTTCGAGATCCTGACCAACAACCACAGCTTCTTCCATATTTAAAAAAACTAGGATTTAAACCATGATTGAGTTAGATAATTTTAATTTTGATGAAGAAGTTGCCAAATTCAATGATGTTATTTTCAATCAGAGTAATGAAGTAAAAGCAAAGATATTGACTGGATATTTAAGCTCTATTATTGATGTTGAGATTAAACATTTTGATGATTTCAATGATCATAAAACAGTGCTTAAAGATATTGAAAGCAAAGTAACCTTTGCTATCAATATGCTAAAAACAATACAAAATTAATTATGGCAGATTAAATAATTTTCTATCCCGATCTTCTGTTAAATACTCGTTGATGCCAGCGAGTATTTTTTGTTTCTCTGCTTCATCTTCCATTTTCTTGAGCAAGTAAGAACCCAGTAAAATTTTACGTCTGGTATCGTTTTTTCGATTTTGTTCTTTCTGTTTTGCCTTTTCACGAGCGTCTTTAGCCTGCTTTTGAGCTTTAAGCTGCTTTAAGCGTTCTTCCTGTTGCTTTAAGCGTTCTTCCTGCTTAGCAATTCTCTGTTCTAAAGATTCATTTGTCATTGTAATTCCCATACCTAAAAAACCATTCAAGCATAGGATACCTGCCATTGAGATTCAATGCCTTCCTAAGCTATAATGGTTTTCCAGAATGGCGCACTTTACCAAACTAATTTCATTAAGTTTGGAAGTCCGAAAGGGGATACCCCTTTACCCCATAAAATTATTTTGTTGTTGTTGAGAAAAGACAAATGAGCCACCTCCGCGCTTCATCAGAAAACTGAAGGAACCTCCATTGAATCGAACTAATATTTTTTTTGGTGAATCGCATTCTGACTGGTTGCCTGTCAGAGGCGGAGAATCTGGTGATTTTGTTTTTCGACGTGGTGACGGGCATGCCTTCGCGAAAATCGCACCTGCTTCCCGCCGCGGTGAGCTCGCTGGAGAGCGTGACCGCCTCATTTGGCTCAAAGGTCGAGGTGTGGCTTGCCCCGAGGTCATCAACTGGCAGGAGGAACAGGAGGGTGCATGCTTGGTGATAACGGCAATTCCGGGAGTACCGGCGGCTGATCTGTCTGGAGCGGATTTGCTCAAAGCGTGGCCGTCAATGGGGCAGCAACTTGGCGCTGTTCACAGCCTATCGGTTGATCAATGTCCGTTTGAGCGCAGGCTGTCGCGAATGTTCGGACGCGCCGTTGATGTGGTGTCCCGCAATGCCGTCAATCCCGACTTCTTACCGGACGAGGACAAGAGTACGCCGCAGCTCGATCTTTTGGCTCGTGTCGAACGAGAGCTACCGGTGCGGCTCGACCAAGAGCGCACCGATATGGTTGTTTGCCATGGTGATCCCTGCATGCCGAACTTCATGGTGGACCCTAAAACTCTTCAATGCACGGGTCTGATCGACCTTGGGCGGCTCGGAACAGCAGATCGCTATGCCGATTTGGCACTCATGATTGCTAACGCCGAAGAGAACTGGGCAGCGCCAGATGAAGCAGAGCGCGCCTTCGCTGTCCTATTCAATGTATTGGGGATCGAAGCCCCCGACCGCGAACGCCTTGCCTTCTATCTGCGATTGGACCCTCTGACTTGGGGTTGATGTTCATGCCGCCTGTTTTTCCTGCTCATTGGCACGTTTCGCAACCTGTTCTCATTGCGGACACCTTTTCCAGCCTCGTTTGGAAAGTTTCATTGCCAGACGGGACTCCTGCAATCGTCAAGGGATTGAAACCTATAGAAGACATTGCTGATGAACTGCGCGGGGCCGACTATCTGGTATGGCGCAATGGGAGGGGAGCAGTCCGGTTGCTCGGTCGTGAGAACAATCTGATGTTGCTCGAATATGCCGGGGAGCGAATGCTCTCTCACATCGTTGCCGAGCACGGCGACTACCAGGCGACCGAAATTGCAGCGGAACTAATGGCGAAGCTGTATGCCGCATCTGAGGAACCCCTGCCTTCTGCCCTTCTCCCGATCCGGGATCGCTTTGCAGCTTTGTTTCAGCGGGCGCGCGATGATCAAAACGCAGGTTGTCAAACTGACTACGTCCACGCGGCGATTATAGCCGATCAAATGATGAGCAATGCCTCGGAACTGCGTGGGCTACATGGCGATCTGCATCATGAAAACATCATGTTCTCCAGTCGCGGCTGGCTGGTGATAGATCCCGTCGGTCTGGTCGGTGAAGTGGGCTTTGGCGCCGCCAATATGTTCTACGATCCGGCTGACAGAGACGACCTTTGTCTCGATCCTAGACGCATTGCACAGATGGCGGACGCATTCTCTCGTGCGCTGGACGTCGATCCGCGTCGCCTGCTCGACCAGGCGTACGCTTATGGGTGCCTTTCCGCAGCTTGGAACGCGGATGGAGAAGAGGAGCAACGCGATCTAGCTATCGCGGCCGCGATCAAGCAGGTGCGACAGACGTCATACTAGATATCAAGCGAATTCTCCTATCCCCTGGGAACACATCAATCTTACCGGAGAATATCGTTGGCCAAAGCCTTAGCGTAGGATTTCGCCCTCTCCCGCAAACGACCCCATGTGGGCGGTAAAATCAGCTATGTCCGTATTCCCTCACCTGAAGACTTCTGGTGATGAAAATGGCATCCCCACCCGGAAACTGGAAAACCCGCTATAAAGCCAGTGATCTTGCAGACCATCAAAGATTAGAAATGACCTGCAAGAAATGTAACCGCCTTGTTTATATCAATAAGGCAATGATCAGCTCAATTCGAGGACACGAGCAATTATATTTGGACGAAGTTGAACGACGCGCACGCTGCAAAGCTCAAAATTGCCGTGGCACCATGCGCATGGCAATGGTGCGTCTTGATGAACTCAGCGGTTTTATTGGCGGGATTGCTTGATCTCCCGCCAAGATTTTAAGATCGCAATAAACTGGCTGACTGGCGCAATAATGGTATAGCAATAAGATAAAGGCTTGCTGCGACGAGCCAAACCCAACCATCCCACTGCCCCGCGGTTAAGCCATAAAGCGTCGTAAATCCGACCGGCCCGATAATCGAGGTTATATTCGTCAACCCCGTTAAAGTTCCCTGTAAAGCACCTTGTTTTTCATCGCAAACAAGACCTGAAATAATGGCCTGCAAAGCAGGCATACCAATGCCGCCTGTGGCCAGCATAAAAATTGCCGGCAGAACCATCCAGCTTTGCGTGATAAAAGCCAGCAATAAAAACCCGCACATATCAGCGCCCATTCCAAGCAGCAACACACCGCGGTCACCCAGTCGCTTTGAAAGAGTGCCGGTTAAAACAGCTTGTACGAATGTATGTGCTGCACCAAAAACGGCCAGCGACACACCTGCTGTGCCAATATCCCAATTCAAGCGCTGTTCGCCATAAATCACCCACAAAGCGGCGGGCGCCTGCCCAATCAGCTGCATAAGAAAAAACAACGCAAAAAAGCTGGCAAGTCCCTGAACTGCAAAATTGAAGCGAAAGCCTTCAAACAAATTGATTTTGGCTGGCTGTCCTTCAGGCGGTTGTGACGGCGTTTTGGGCAACAAGAAAGCCACCAAACAAAAGGCAATTGCATTGAGAAGAGCCCCTGCCACAAAGGGCGCATGCACAGATATATCAC
>NZ_VPBZ01000025.1:0-5556 GCF_013418475.1 Acinetobacter sp. YH12140 | reverse complement strand
TGTTCCATTTTAGAGATTTGTTTAAGATAAGATATAACTCATTGAGATGTGTCATAGTATTCGTCGTTAGAAAACAATTATTGTGACATTATTTCAATGAGTTATCTATTTTTGTCGTGTACAGAGAATATTATTTTAAAAATGCTCTTGCATAAGAGCTATTAATTTTCTCTTTTTCGTTTAGTTCATTTGCAGCATAAAATACAAGATTTGGATTTTTAAGCAACTCTCTTCCATATGCAACAAAATCACAAAAACTATTTTCAAGAAGATATTCACCCTCTTTTGCTGTTGTTATTAAACCAACAGCAATAACAGGAATATCTACACTTTTTTTAATCTCTTTTGCCCAATTAGCTTGATAAAATGGTTCAATTTTTGGTATCTTATCTGGATTTTCTATATTTCCACCACTTGAAACATGAATACAATCAACTCCAACTTTTTCTAACTCTTTACATAAATAAATAGAGTCTTCTATATTCCATCCATTTTGCATCCATTCATCAGCACTAATTCTAACAATAAGGGGTAATTTTACCCTATTTTTTATCTCTTTTGCAGTTTCAATTACTAATCTACACCTATTTTCTAAACTTCCACCATAAATATCATCTCTTTTATTTGTTAAAGGTGATAAAAATTCACACAACAAATATCCATGAGCAGCGTGAAGTTCTACTGAATCATAATTTGCTTTTTCGGCTCTAATTGCAGCATTTACAAACAACTCTTTTATTTTTGTTATCTCTTCAAGACTTAACGCTTTTGGAACTTTATATGGTGATTTTTGACTAAAAGCAATTGAGCTTGGAGCTACACAAATATCATCAACAACTTCAGATTTTCTTCCTGCATGAGCTAATTGTATAGAACTTTTTGCTCCAAATAAGTGTAACTTCTCATTCATTTTTTTATGATTTTCAATTAAAGAATCATCCCAAAGTCCTAATTCAAAAGATGAAACTCTTCCTTTTGGCTCAACTGATGCTGGTTCAACAATAATTAAACCAACATCAGCCATTGCTCTTGAAGTATAGTGAAACATATGGAAATCTTTTAATTCTCCACTATTATCACTTTTATACATACACATAGGTGGCATTACAACTCTATTTTTTAGTTCCAAATCACCTATTTTACCTTTGTTTAATAATAAACTCATTATAGCTCCTTAAATTAAATATATCAAATTATATATACACTAAACTTAAAATTCTGGTGGTGTTTCAAAAAGTATGCTGAAAAAAAGCAGGTTGGATTTTGATAAAATAGAGAAATGCGAATAACTCTAGAAATCAAGTGTCCAGCCTGCCTAAGTGACAGTATAAAGAAAAATGGCACAAAAGTAGATGGTAAGCAAAATTACCAATGTAAAATATGCAGACGTCAATTTATTGGTGATCATGCTCTCAGTTATCAAGGCTGTCACTCAGGTATCAAAACCAAAATATTACACCTCATGGTGCGAGGCAGTGGTGTCAGGGATATAGCAGAAATTGAAAGAGTAAGTATCGGTAAAGTTCTACGGACACTTAGCCAATCAAAATATCAACTTCGAGCACAGCAAAGTCATTATGAAACCCTTGAAGTAGATGAGTTTTGGACTTTTGTTGGTCATAAGCAAAATAAACAATGGCTAATTTATGCCTATCATCGAGAAACAGGTGAAATTGTTGCTTATGTATGGGGTAACCGAGATTTAGCCACTGCAAAACGACTTAAATTAAAATTGAAGCAGTTAGGTGTAAGCTATACATGTATATCAAGTGACCATTGGGATAGCTTTGTTACGACCTTTAAAGAATGCAAACAGTTGATTGGTAAATTTTTCACTGTGGGTATAGAAGGCAATAATTGTCGATTACGGCATCGAATCAGGCGAGGCTTTAGGAGAAGCTGCAACTTCTCCAAAAAGCTTGAAAATCATTTCAAAGCCTTTGATTTAGTGTTCTTTTATATCAATAATGGATTCGTTTAATGCCAGCATACTTTTTGAAACACCACCAAAATTCTCTCTTAAAGTATCTTCAAATTTAGCTAACTCTTTATTTAAATCCAAATCTCCTTTAAAAATATCATGCATAGAGTAAGTTTTAAAGGTTCTAATCCAACAAATTGAAAAGTTTTATGAGTAGCAACATTTGCTTCATCTAGTGATAATCCATCAAAAAAACCATCAGGATTGTTAAACTCACTTTTTGGACAATTATATGTCAAGCTTAGCATATATTTTTTGCCTTTTAGTAATCCACCACTTCCATAAGTTTTGCTATCATCGTTTTTGCTTCTTCCGTCGTTTGCATAGTGTCTTCCTTGAGTAAAAGTCTCATCGAAATATTTTTTTGTAATCCAAGGAACACCCATCCAATAAACAGGATATTGAAACAACACATAATCAGCCCACTCAAACTTCTCACACTCCTCTTTTATATCGTAACCCTTATCTATATTTGTATATTTTATAAGAAAGTTATTTTCTTTGAAAAATTGTGTCGCTTTTTCTAAAATCTTTTCAGTTAATTCACCTTTTGCAACATTTTCATAATATTGGTGTCCATTTAAAATTAAAACTTTTTTCATTTTGTACTCCTTTTAAATTATTCAACAATTATATATAATCAAACTTAACTTTTATATCGATTAAGGCTTTATACAAAGTTTGCAAAAACCACTTGCACCAACTTGAAATTAGAGTAATTACCCTAGCAACCACTCTAGCACCAGCTATTATCTGTTTTTCTAATTTTAAATATCTTTTATCGATAAAAGCCTATACTCTATCTCATAATCTTTATACTCTTGAATTAATTTTTGAGATTTCAAAACTAAAGCCTGATAGTTTATCCGTTTTTCATTTAGTTTTACTTCACAAATTAGAAGTTTCTTATCAATATCATCGATAGCAACTATATCTATCTCATTTTGATTATTTCTCTCCCAATATGAGCCAATAGAAGTGAAAGTTTGTTTCTCTTTTAAGAGTTCCACAAAAAGTTTTTCAAGGAATTTTCCTTGAAAAGTTGAGATATCTCTATAGATAATCTCTTTTAATCTATCGAAATTTTCAGCTTCGATTAGTGATTGGTATTTAAAAATAAATCTAAACCAAAAGGATAAAAAATTATCAACTATCTCATATTTTTGTACTTTTGAGTTTGGTTTAGCATTTATTGGTTTAATTGATTTTATGATGTTATAGTCATTTTCAAGTCGTGATAAATGTCCTGAAATATTTCTTTCCAAAATTGATTCTATTTCACTTCTTGATGTTTTTGAATCAGAGATTAAAGCTAAAATAGAAAAATATGTTCCATACTCTTTTCCAAACTCTTCAATAAGTCTATTTTTTCCCTCTTCCAAAAATATTGAGTTTGGATCAATAATTGTATCTATCATAGATTTTAAATCAAAACTACTGTTTAAGATAAATAGTTCTATATATTTTGCAACTCCACCACTTAGCAAATAAAAATCAAGTAAATTTTTATTTGAATAAGAGTTGTAATCTTTTAAAATCTCCTTTAATACACTTACTTTCAAAGGTTTTAAATCTATTTCCCTTAGATAAGTCTTGGAAAAGTAAGCGTCCATTACCCATAACGATGATTGGAGATGCTGCTCATTTGATGCCTCCTTTTGCAGGACAAGGCGTAAACAGTGGGTTGATGGATGCCTTGATATTGTCGGATAATCTGACCAATGGGAAATTTAACAGCATTGAAGAGGCTATTGAAAATTATGAACAGCAAATGTTTGCTTATGGAAGAGAAGCACAGGCAGAATCAATAATAAACGAAACGGAAATGTTCAGCCTCGACTTTTCGTTCCAAAAACTAATGAATCTATAAAACAGAAAGGCGAGGAAATGAAAGAGAAAATAGTTAAAAAAAACGGAATAAGACTTTTTACCGAAAGTTTTGGATGTGAAAAAGATCCGGCAATACTCTTGATTGCGGGAGCAACGGTATCCATGTTGTATTGGGATGCTGAATTTTGCCAGAAACTATCTGAAAAGGGATTTTTTGTTATTCGCTACGACAATAGGGACGTAGGAAAATCTACTAATTACGAACCGGGTTCAACCCCCTATGATATTGTTGACTTAACCCATGATGCTATTTCAATTTTGGACGGCTATAAAATAGTCAAAGCCAATTTTGTGGGAATTTCACTGGGCGGACTGATTTCTCAAATAGCATCAATAAAATATGCCGACAGGGTAAGTTCAATAACACTAATCTCATCAGGTCCTTGGGGCGACTCAGACCCCACAATTCCTGAAATGGATACGCGTATTTTAGATTTTCACGGAAAAGCTGAAACCGTAGATTGGACAAATGAAGACAGTGTGGCAAATTATTTAATTCAAGGTGCTGAATTGATGAGCGGCAGGAAACAATTTGACAAACAAAGAAGTGAAAAACTGATTAGAGCCGAATTTAAAAGAGCTAATAACTATATAAGTATGTTCAATCATGCGGCACTGCAAGGTGGTGAAGAATACTGGAACAGATTGAGCGAAATCAATCAGCCAACCTTAATTGTACACGGAACGGACGATAAAATATGGCATTTTAAGAATTCAGCAGTTTTACTTGAAAAGATAAACGGCTCAAAACTAATAACGCTTGATGGAACCGGACACGAACTACATTTCGAAGATTGGAATAAAATTATTGATGGAATAACGCAACATACAACAAATAACAAAAGAATGAACAAATAGGGTATTATGTATTTCCAAATCAACGGTTTAGAGATTGAAGCTAATATCAATGTGTTCTTTGAATAACATCTTTTGGTGTTTTTTAATAATCATACTACGCAATTTTCTTTTATAAAAGGAAATATTGTAAACTAAATACGAAATGGTATCTTCATTAAATCATATTATCTCAGAGGTACAGCGAAAAGAAAATGCCATTTCGCTGTCTGCACCTAATATAATTGATGAAGCGCACCAAATGACGATATACCTAAAAGAGTACTTATGGTCAATAAGAGAGGATATTATAAAGCAGGGTTTTAAAAACCATTGGGAGGAAATCAACTTCTTTCGCAACATTAAGCCATACATTCTTAAATAAGACCGTCCCGTAAATTTCAGCCGAATCCGACAAAAAGGCGTGAAGATTTCCTTTAAATAGAGAGACCGAAGGTCATCCTTTTCCTAAAAAAGGGGGGGGCCATGGTTCCAAGATGTAAAATCGAGGGCTAATTCAGGCTATACTTTTGTAATTACCAAAAACTTCCATGGCTCTTGCCCAAAAGAGCTAGGAGATTTTCTCCCTGCTTCTAAAATATAGTTTAAATCTTCATCTTTTATCTTTTTTGTCTCATCAAATATTTTACAAGCATGTCTAAAATCCATTGCTTCCATAAAAGTTTTTTCCATAAATTTATCCTTATTTTTTATTAATATTATTCTCTGTACACGACAAATTTCACAGAACCCTTATCCTATCAGGATTCTGCTTTCTTAAAATTGCCAAAATTTCCTTAAACTCTTCTTTTTTCCCAAAACCAATTAAACGCTGAATCGCCATTTGAACA
>NZ_VPBZ01000024.1:0-5815 GCF_013418475.1 Acinetobacter sp. YH12140 | reverse complement strand
AATAAAACGACACTATATTATAAAAGCGTTAATTAAAACAACAACATTATTTTTTATTGTCGTTATATAGGGTAAATCTGTCGTTGTATAAGGGTAAATCTGTCGTTGTATAAGGGTAAATCTGTCGTTGTATAAGGGTAAATCTGTCGTTGTATGAGGCTGAAGAGTATTGCTATATAAGGCTTTCATGCTGTCTAAAACTATTAAAACTATTAAAACTATTAAAAAGGGAAAAACTATTAAAACTGCCCTATGTACTCGCTAAAGCTCGTACTCTATTGAAGCTCGTTCCTCGCTTCGTGGGGCAGTTTTTGGTTAATCCTGTTTGTGAAATCTAAAAGCAAAAGCATTGATAATGTATTCGCTTCGCTCATACTTTTTGAAAAGCAAAAGCTCCAAAGTTCGCACCCATTCGGGATGCTCTGTACCTACCGTTTAAAATCGAAAGGGAGCTTGTAATCAGAGAAAAGGCGAGCGTGAAATTTTGATGATGCTCAATCGCTCGTAGACACTCGCTCGGTTCTTATTATCTAAGTTTTAATTATTTAATGGAGCTAATCAAAGTTGTGAAACATTGATCAAAGAATAGGCGTGGAACATGAAAAATCATAAAAAAAGCCCGAACAGAGATGTTCGGACTATCAACTAGAAACTACAGCGTTGAATTATAGGGATAATTATACAGCATTTCGCATAAGGCGTATTATGTTAATTTTAGAAAATCTTAAGATAATTATTAATGAGTGGCTTAATGAATAAAGAAATTTCTGTATTACTGCATGACGTTCCTACTCATGCAGATTACGCATGTGATGCAACAGATTTAGATCCAGAAGATATTCCTGAAGATCGTATAGAACAAGTCATAAATTTATTAAATTCTTCTGATGAAAATATTGTATTTGAGGCAGCAAAACTTCTGACTAATTGGGGACAATCCTCTGGTTTTGATGCATTAGTAAATTTATTAAATGAAAATAAATTAGTTGGTTATATAGATCATCGTTTACATGGTTATGATGATACACTTCAGCATGTACTTAGAGCTTTTGTTCGTTATTGGGCATTCCAAGCTGATCTAGGATTTGGTGAACAGGCTAGAATAAAAATATTTCATCCTATACAAAAGATTATAGAAATATCTAATACAGAACCATTTGATGTTAGTCGCTTATTTTGGTTAATTGATGATGAAAAATACGATGAATATATTCCTTTAATTAAAAACCATTTAATCCAAATAATAGATCATCCTGAATTACAATTTTGGAAAATCCATGATGCTATTGAACTGATGCTGAAATTAGAGCCTGAGTTTGTTCATAATTTATTAGAAGAAAAAGGCAAAACATTGGAAGACTTTAAAATTAACACTTTATAAAGTTATACATTTAACATAATGGCGATTATACGAAATTCAGTTGTCAGAAACCATTTATTACATCAAAAGTAATGAAAAAGTAAAGAATATGACTTATATTATCTTTACTTTAATGGTTTTTGAGTGAGGGAATCATGTCCGCAGTCAATTTCAATATGCGCTTAGAAGCAGAGTTAAAAGAACAAGTCACCCCAATTTTGGAAGACTATGGTTTGACTATGCCTCAAGCATTCAAACTGTTCTTGAATCAAATCGTTAAAACTAAAGCGATTCCTTTATCTTTTGACTATGCACGAGAACCTGCTTTAACTCCTAAAGCAGCAGCCAAGTTACTTCAATCTTTAAAAGAGATTGAAAATGGCGAGTACACCGAGTACGAAACGGTAGAAGAAGCGATTAAAGCTATGTCGGAAGAAGCACATGGCTAAACGTAAGATTATCGTAACCAGTTCTTTTAAACGTGATATTAAAAGACGTTATTTAGAACTGGTTACGGCTGAATGGGCAGAAGTATTAGATTGTTTAGTCGCAAATAATCCTTTGCCTGAAAAGTATTTAGATCATCCCTTGAAAGGTGGTGCAGAGTTTAAAAATTGTCGTGATTGTCATGTGAAGCCTGATTTAGTCTTGATCTATAGGCTTGTTGGTGACGATATTTTAGAACTGCATCAGTTGGATAGCCATTCCGAAATTTTTGGATGACTATCGCTCGATGCTTTGAAAGATGGCTTTAGCCATGTTTCAAAGTCGGGCAACTTTGCGACTGCTGTCATTGATTCGGTGATGGCAAGAGCCGAGCAAAGTACTGTCTAATCATTATTTTGGGTCAATCACACAATAATCCTTATTCGCTCCGTGACAGTCATTTTTCATGATGCGAACGCAAGACTTCCCATTGCAATTTTTAATATCTAGGCTGTATTTTTGTTCTAGCCATGCAACGTCTGCTCTACGCTGTTTGATTTCGTCCATGCTCGGCACATATAAAAATAATGCTAAAAAGAAAACGATCAGCAAGCTAACAAAAGCACTGGCGTAGATTGCCATGAATCGCCAGTCAAGTTGATTGGTTGCATTGTTTAATTCCCGAATACTGTTGTTGAGTGCGTCTATTTGCTTCTGATTGGCGTTTTTTAGGTGTTTTTCGGTCTTATTGAGTACTCCGCTAGCCACTTCCTTGTAAAACGCTTCTAATCGCTTGTTATCGTCTGCTATGGCTTCTCGATACTCTTTCATAGATGCCAGTAAAATATAGAGCTGGTCATCTAGGTCGTTTTGGTTGCTCATCGGTACATTCCGCCCTGATCTAAGTCTTGTGATGCTTTACGGTTGGCTCGCTCGGCTTGCTGTTGCTCTAGTTTTTGCTGTCGTTGTATTTCGGCTTGGCGTTCTTGTTCTAGGCGTTTAGCTTCTTGGTTTTTCTGCCATTGCTCGAAGCCTTGCTCGGCACGGTTTAAACCGTGCTGTAAAACGCTGTCTGTGCGCTGTTGCTGTTGTTTGAGGTGTTGGGCGTTGTGTTGCTTCACATGGTCGTTATAACGGCTGATTTCGGTGTCTATACCTTGTCTACGAAGTTGAGTGACCGAAGTCCCCTCATGAATGGTGGCTTGTAGTCCATTGTTCTGATCGGCATAGCTGCGGTGGTCTATTTTTTCTCGGTAGCCTGCTCGCTCCAGTGCGTGATTGGCTAAATCCGCCCATGTTTCCCGAATCTGTTTGATGTCGTCTTGGGTTGTTCCCATATTTAGGCTTTTGCGTTTGGCATTACTTAACTCAATATCGGTTTTTGTCGTCAAAGTGAGTTTATTGTCAGGGTCTAATTCAGCTTTTCGGGTGGTCAGCATGATATGGGCGTGATGGTTTTTATCATTTCCGCTTTTGCTGGGTTCGTGAATGGCTAAATCTGCGATCACGCCATAGCGATCAACAAGTGATTGGGCAAACTCTTTTGCCAAGTCCTTACGTTGATCTGCATCCAGTTCATCAGGTAAGGCAATCACCCATTCTCTAGCGGTTCGAGCATCTTTGCGGTTTTCGGACTGTTCCGCCAAGTTCCACAACTCGCTACGGTCTATTTCTATATCAAGGTTAGACACAATTTCGCTATGGGCGACACCGTCCTTTCTCGTAAAGTCGTGGGTTAGTCCTGTTCGTTCATCTTTGAGTTTTTCCCCTGAACGGTAGGCAGACGATGCAACCGCAGTTCGTCCCGAACTTCGATTCACTGTTTTTGTTGAGCAATGATAAATCGCCATTTTTTCTTTCGCCTTTTTAAATTGCGTAGCAATTTTTTGGGGTTAAGGGGATTCCCCTTACGCAACGATGACTTGAATGAAATTCAAGTCGTAAGTGCGCATTTCATGAAAAACACGATAGCATATTACCCGCTTGAATTTCAATTCATAGGGTCTTATGCTTGAGTGGTTTTCTATATTCCGAAATTAACCGTTATGACTAAATCTGCTGAAAATATCGAAAAGAAAATTGAAGCCCAGTTAGAGAAGCTGAAACAGTTAAAAGCACAGAAACAGGCTATTGAAGCAAGAGAACGTACCAAAAAGAAAGAACAGGAGCGCAAGGATGATACTAGGCGTAAAATTTTGCTCGGTTCTTACTTGATTAAGAAAATGCAGGCAAATGAAGCCAATAAAGAAAAAATACTCGCTGAACTCAACGAATATTTAACAGAAAATAGAGATCGACAGCTTTTTGACTTACCAAATATTGAGGACAATTAATTATGAATAAAGCCGATTTAATTGCCAAATTAGCACCTAAATTAAATATTAATCAAGATGAAGCAAGAGTTGTTCTTAATTCTGTTCTTGAAGTCATTACAGAAGCCCTGGTTGAAGATAAAAATGTCCGATTAGTTGATTTTGGGACTTTTGAAGTAAAACAGCGTGCCGAAAGAATGGGACACAATCCTAAAACTGGCGAAAAACTTAAAATTGAAGCTAAGGAAATTGTCACTTTTAAACAAGGCAAGGCTTTGGGAGAGCAATTTACTGTTAAGCCTAAGCAAAAAAGTAAAGTTAAGAAGAAAGCCTAATTTTTCTTAGCTCTTTGCTTTTCTTGTTCGGCTTTATACTCTGGAATTAGCTCATTTAAGACTTTTTGGATATTTACTTTATCCTTGATCTGCAAATTATCCCGATAGTAAATTAAGTCCTCTATTTTGCTTTCCATCTGCATTTTTTCAGTGGGTTCTGCATTCTGGGATATTCGGGATAATAGAAAGATATAACCGCAGATATTCTCCCTCGCAATTTCATAATTAACGATGTCGGTATACTCAATTTGAACGCCTTGAAAATTGGCTGTTAGGTTCTCCAGTTGCATCATGATTTAAATCCTGCTTTCTCTAAAAATGGGTAAAGTTCTCTAAATTTTTCAGGCTCTAAAAGCATGTCAGCGATACGAATAGCAAATTGTTGGTAGCTTTCTGTACCTTTTGAATATTTACTCATTTCAGGCATTTCTGACATTTTATTGGCAAATAAATGGCGTTGTGCATCGGTCATTTTTATAAAAAAGTCAGGGGTGTTAGGGTCACGCTTAGTATTAATTTTAGGTTTATCGTCTTTTTTTTGCTTAAACTTAAATGAAAACCCAGAAATGATACGTCCTTGCTTGTGTTGTTCGTAACTTACTGTGATATCTGTATATTTATTAATTTGTTTAATAGCAGGGTCTAAGACACGATTCTTAAAATCATAGACTCTAGGATATTCATGCTCCTCAATAGCAAGGCGTTCTCTTAACGTATTTAATTCTATTACTGGAACAACTTTCGTGCTTTGCCATTGAATCATCATTTCATAAAGGCGAATAGCATAAACGCTCGTTAATTGGGCTGTTTTAGATAATCTATATCGTGTGAAACAATCTTTCAGTTGTCCAATCATGCTAAAAACATCATCGGCTAACTGAAATTTAATATATCCCTGCGTATCTGCATAACTAATTTTTTGTACCCATCTCGATTTAACACATTCTATAAAATCAGGTTTTTGATAGACCCGATCATACGTGAAGTAACGGTTAAATAATCGCTCACTTGCATCCCTTAATACCTTATAAGCATCGGATTCATCAGTATTAAATAGCTTGGAGTAATCTTTTGCATATACTCTAAATTCTCGTGTGTGGAATAAGCCTTTATCACTTTCATATTCAGCTAATTCAGTGAAGGCTACATGTAGTATTCGATATTCAGTCAAACTGAGATTAAAGCAAGCTTCAACAAGAGTATTACTTTTTATAACTAGATCATTTTTCATTTGGTTTAAGGATTATTTTTCTGCAATAAAACGACACTATATTATAAAAGCGTTAATTAAAACAACAACATTATTTTTTATTGTCGTTATATAGGGTAAATCTGTCGTTGTATAAGGGTAAATCTGTCGTTGTATAAGGGTAAATCTGTCG
>NZ_VPBZ01000023.1:0-6055 GCF_013418475.1 Acinetobacter sp. YH12140 | reverse complement strand
TCCGTATAAGGCATAATCAATAACGACATCTCGGCTGATAATCAGCGCAGTAACTTTAGCCAATCTCGCTGCAATTTCCATGTCAGGAATTTGTCCACTTATTCCAATGATGATGAGAACTGCAGCAATAAATTATAAAGGCAGGATAGGTGGTTACTTAACCAGCATAAGTTATGTAACTTATGCTAATTCATATTAAAATCACATGAAAGCAATCTTAATTAAAAACTTAGTATGAGAGGGCGTGGTCTTTTGTTTAAAGTGACAATTAACTAAAGGGTTACTTCTTGTATTTAGGAGCATAACCAACTTCTAACAAATAAGAAAAATACTTTCTAACATTATCGCTATCAAGAAGATCACTTGATATCCTTTCCTGAAAGTCTTCTAGAGTCTCTCCACGATGTGCGAAATCATTACCAAATTTTGGATAGTTAGTAATATCACATAGCTTTTTAGCAAAGAATATACATTGCTTAGCTGTCAATTTATAAGTTGGCTCTAAAGGAGCACTTGTACTCGTTTTATTTTGTTCTTTTTCTTCAAACATGAAATGTAATTCTGAAATATTTCTTCCCTCCTTTTTTTGTATATAAGAAACAGTAATATCCGTAAATTTGTTAATTTGATTTAAAGCTACGGTAAGAACCCTTTTTTTAAAGTCTCCCATCTTTTTATATTCATCTTCTATCAATCCGAGTTTTGATCTAAGCTCATCTATAGAAATATATAACTTACCAGTTGATCTCCAACGTATGAGTAACTCATACAGGCGAATAGCATAAATGCTTGTAAGTGGTGAGATTTGTTTAAGTTCATATCTTGTGAACTTTTCTTCAAGTTTTACAAATAAGGGGATAATATCTGGTGCAAAAATTAGTTGGACGCATCCCTCTTCCTTAACATAACCAACTTTTGAAACCCACCTACTTTTGTATATTCCTATTTTTCCAGTTATAGGATCTACTGCTTTATAATTCAAATGCCGTTCAAAAAGATTATCACATGCAGATTGTAACGCTTCATAAGATGCTTGACGTCCTAAATTAAACTGTTTCATGTATTCAGAAGCATGAATCGTAAGTATAGTATCAGAAGTAAGTTCTTTCTCAATTTCTCGAGCAGCAATGATCGCAATTAATATTAGCCTTTGCTCAGATAGATTTAGTGAATACGATGCTTCAACCAAATTATTATCTTTATATACTATGTTACTCATAGGAAGATATATTAAGGAAAATGTTATAAATAGATATATTGACAATACTACTTAACGTCCACAAATGAAAGTATTTTTAATAAAAGAATTTGTCAACTTATGCACAGAATTTGTCAACTTAGAAACAGGAAAAAGTCAACTTATTGGTAGGAATATGTCAACTCAGAAACAGGAAAAAGTCAACTTATTGGTAGGAATTTGTCAACATATACTTCCTGTATCCCTTTGCTAGTCAAGCTTTGAGCAGAGATATAAATAATAAATTTAAATAAATATATATAAATTCAAAAAGACCATTCTTTTGTGGATAACTTTTTTTTTAATTTTTTTTTTCATGATAGTTGATTACTTCATAAATCACCGTTAAATTATACACAAACAAACTTACGTAACTTACATAAATTATGATTATCTTAGTTGGTGGTGAAAAAGGCGGTGCTGGTAAAAGCTGTTTAGCTCAAAATCTTGCAGTTTACTTACAACAAAGTCAAAGAGACGTCCTCTTATTAGATGCTGACCCTCAAGGAACAACAACAGATTGGGTCAAAGAAAGAGATGAAAACGATGAATTAAATAATATTCCATCAGTACAAGCATCAGGGAATATACGTTCAGTTTTAAAAGATTTAGATAAAAGATACCAAGATATTATCATTGATGCAGGTGGACAGGATTCTGAAGCATTACGTTCAGCAATGACTATAGCTACACATATGTTATTGCCGTTTAGACCCAAACGAAGAGATCTAAAAACTTTAGATCATATGGAACAAGTTTTAAAATTAGCAAAGACAGTAAATCCAAATCTGAAAGCTAGAGCAATTATTACTCAGTGTCCAACTCTTCCTTCTCAAGTTCAAAGAATTTTAGATGCAAAAGAGGCATGCAAATCATTTGGTATTGATGCATTGAATTCAATCACAACAAATCGAAATGTTTATGATGATGCAGATGAAAATGGGCTTTCGGTTTTTGAAGTAAATAGTGATCCTAAAGCGAAAGCTGAAATTGAAAGTATTGCAAGAGAGTTTTTAGGAGTATAACTATGGCTGGTTTAACTGGGCTAAACAAAAAACCTGAACCTACTGAACAAGATAAAATGTTAGATGCATTTATATCTGGTGCAGAAAAGAGGGTAAAGGCTTTAGAATCAAGTGAAAAAAAATTTATTCGTTACACTTTTTCTCTCAATGAAGATATTAGTAAACTAATTGATGAGCTGGTTGTAAAAGGGCAAAATGCAAGAATAAATCGTTCAAGTATTGTTCGAGCAGCTATAGAAAATTTATCGACATATAGTGCAGATGAATTAAAAGAAATATTAAATAAATAAATTAAAAATATCCCACTTTTTTAAGGGGGATATTTTTTATCCAAGTTAAATTTACTGTAAGTCCCCGGTGAACCCTATAGATATTTTTAAATTCAGCTCAGGCTCTAGCAGTGTGGTGGTAATTTATCTATTTGAGTTATTTTATATGAAGGCGTCCTTTTCTGCACAGACACGGATCTAGGCTATTCAGCTTGGCTGACTGAATTGATGTCATGATGTTTGATGCACATTGTCAAATTCTTTATCAAGCGAAACTCTGAATCAATGCTTGTAATTGTTTCACTATGATGAGTTTGAGTCCAGTGAAATGTTGCTTGTTCCAACCGTAGAGCTTTGAATACCCAGTCCATCATATATCAACACTTTCATACAATGACCACGCTTATTCCAAAACAAGATAACCTCAATGTTGCGATTTGACATGGTCAAAGGCTTTTAGGACATGAGAAAGAGCAGTATAAGTAACTGCTCGCATATCCATGGGCTGAGTAGAAAGCCAGATTTCATCAATGTGAATCTTATTGTGAGCACCTTGGGGAATTCTGCCAAAGCGATTGCTCCTGATACCTTCCGTTTCAGCCCAATCGCTATGTTCGCATCAGGCGTCGTTATTGATTATGCCTTATACGGAACTCCAGAATTAGCCCTCGTTGCGAACAACAAAGCAGAAATCCTGCAGTTCCGCGGACGCTGATAAGTAGACAGATTCCTGACACGGAATACTATAACTTACATCACTTAAATAGGATGCATAAGTTATGCAAGTTACGCCACTTAAATAAGTTAAGGCGCTAAAGCGATAAAAGCTACATGATGGCCAGTACTGAGCACTGGCGATCTAAGTCAATGCTGCAGTTCTCATCATCATTGGAATAAGTGGACAAATTCCTGACATGGAAATTGCAGCGAGATTGGCTAAAGTTACTGCGCTGATTATCAGCCGAGATAAAGTAATGTGAACGGGTAGTATTGCTGTAATGGATGGATTAAACGTTGCAGGGTAAGGCAATGTAATAAATGTGGGCTTTGGTGGTGCAGAGCTTGTTCTCCATCCAAAAGGCGAATATATGGCACTGTTGCAAATAGGCTGACATGATAAGCTAAATATCTTATTTATTTCGAGATACAGCAGATGAATCCCTTCCATGGTCGGCACTTTCAAGGTGAAATCATTCTTTGGGCTGTTCGTTGGTATTGTAAATATGGCATCAGCTATCGTGAACTTCAAGAAATGCTCGCTGAACGGGGTGTGAATGTTGACCACACCACAATTTATCGTTGGGTTCAGCGTTATGCTCCAGAAATGGAAAAACGCTTACGCTGGTATTGGCGTAATCCTACAGATTTACATTCATGGCATATGGATGAGACTTATATCAAAGTGAAGGGGCGATGGACTTACCTGTATCGTGCAGTTGATCAACGTGGTCATACGATTGACTTTTACCTTTCCGCTAGACGGAACAGTAAATCAGCCTATTGTTTTTTAGGAAAAATCTTCAATACGGTGAAAAAATGGCAAATTCCACGGGTCATCAATACAGATAAAGCAGCGACCTATGGCCATGCTTTATCACGGTTAAAGCGAGAAGGAAAATGTCCAGTAGATATTGAGCACAGGCAGATTAAGTATAAAAATAATGTCATTGAATGTGATCATGGTAAGTTAAAGCGGATCATCAGGGCCACATTAGGATTCAAATCTATGAAGACGGCTTATGCCACAATTAAAGGTATTGAAGTCATGCGTGCACTACGTAAAGGACAAGCATCGTCATTTTATTATGGTCAGCCTCAAGGTGAAGTGTGTCTAATCAACAGGGTTTTCGGTCTCTAAGCACTTTTAAAAAGGAACTTCATCGACTCAAATCTCTATTTGCAACAGTGCCATTGCAAAAGCCAAAGCGAAGGGCTTATATAAGGGAAGAAAGCGGAAGGTTGACTATGTTGAAATACGAAAAGCAATGGCTGAAGAAAATTCAACATTTAGAGGTGTTGCAGAAAAGTTTAAAGTAGGGATAGCAACAGTACAAAGAGCTTTAAAAGAAGAAACTAATAATCAATAAGGTTGATTAATGAAGACGCTTAGATATTCAAATTTAGAAAAGATCATGACCATTTATACTGAAATTTCTACTTATATTACATTTCATAATGCGACTGGTTTAACAGATATAAATAAATCAATGGAAGATTTTTGAACCGTACCGGGTTTGTCGGAGACCAAGCTTTCTGAGAGAATGTCCCGATGAAAAAAGTAAAATATACCCCTGAAATCAGAGAAAGAGCGGTTCAATTATTGATTGAATCCGAGAAAGATTATCCATCGAATTGGGCTGCGATCACCGCTATTGCTCCCTGAGCAGTATACTGCGCAAGGGTTGTACTCCTGAAACACTACGTGTTTGGTATCAAAAATATTTAGATAAACAAAATCCAGTTAAAGTACAGCAGCTTTCAGACCAAGAACGTATCAAACAACTCGAACGCGAAAATAAAGAACTGCAACGCGCCAATGAAATTCTACGTAAAGCAGCCGCTTTTTTCGCCCAGGCGGAGCTCGACCGCCCACACAAATAATGGTGGATTTTATCCATAATAATAAAGAGCTGTACGGAGTCGAGGCGATTTGTAGAATTTTACCGATCGCACCTTCAACCTATTACCGGACTCTAGATCTCTGTGAAAATCCAGAACATCGAGCAAAGCGAGATTTACATGACTTGCATCATGCTGAGGAGATTAAACGAATTTGGAAGGAAAGTTCAGGTCGGTATGGTGTACGTAAAGTCTGGCAAAAACTGAAACGTGAAGGCTATATTATTGCGCGCTGTACTGTTGCTCGATTAATGCAAAAGCTAGGTATAAAAGGTGTTTGGCGTGGTAAGAACAAACAAACCACCCGTAGCCGAGATGATCAAAAACGAGCGGATGACTTGGTAAAACGTAATTTTACTGCTGATCATCCTGACCAACTGTGGGTGAGTGACTTTACGTATATTCAAACAAATTCAGGCTGGGTTTATACTGCATTTATTGCAGAAGGCGCTCGGCCCGCAGGGCGGCGAACGCGATCCCATGAGCTTCCAAATCCATGACGGAGCGCCCGAGACGCCCATCGTCGGCCGCGTCGTGGACAAGCACCTGTCCGACGAACTGGGGGAGAACCTGACCGTTGTGGTGGACGGCATCGACGGCCGCACGCACCACATCGCCGGCATCGCGCTCGAGCGGCTCGAGGACGCCCGCATCGGCAGCGTCGTCCAGCTCGGCCCCGCCGAGGCGGCAGCCCGGCCGTCCGACCGCACCATTACCGCCATTGCAAAGGACGGCATCTATCGGCCGAGCCGCCATCTGGAGCAGGCCAAGTTCGAGGGCCGCGTTCCAGGCGGCGACTATGAGGGCTATGTCGATGCCCATGTGCGCCGGCTGGAGGCGCTACGCCGGGCCGGTATCGTCGAGCGGATCGACGCCGACCAATGGCGCATCCCCGATGATCTGGT
>NZ_VPBZ01000022.1:0-6157 GCF_013418475.1 Acinetobacter sp. YH12140 | reverse complement strand
GAGCTAATTTGTTCAAGCTCTCGTTTCGGGTCTGGTCTGTTTCGCTGATACTCTCTAAAAGCTTCTTGAATGCTTCCCTGACGCTCTGATTGTCTTGCTTGGTACTCTCGAACATCTTGAGTAAATCGGCTTCCCTCTGCTGTTGTTGCGCCTGTGCTTGTTCCAAGGCTTCGAGTAAGTGCTTTTCTAATTCGGTCATTAATTAATACCCCATCGGAACCATTAGGCTGCCATTCTGCCAAGTCGGTGCGTCCTTGTTCACTAAAACGCATAAGCGTTTGCGATCTTTGTTGTCTATGCAGTCTTTCAGCTTGATATTGCCCCCCTTGTTCGCTAAGTCCTGTATAGCTAGGTTCTGTTGGGCGATTATCTCTGCGTTCTTGCCTATTTTGTGGCTCTGATAGGCTAGGATGCCCCACATCACTAAAATGGCTGTGATCACGGCTATGGCTACGATACTCCAAGTTTTTAACATAGTCGGGAGTAACCGTCTGTTCTGCTCTTGGATAGCGCAGTTCATTGCTCTCTCGTTTTCTTGCAACAAGTCTTTCAAGCGTTGCTCGTGCTTCTTGAACTCTGTCGCTACGACTTGCTCTGTATTTTTCGCTTGCTCGCTCGATGTCTGCTCGAAGTTCTTTGCCAAATCTAAAATCTTGCTCATAGATCATTCCTTTAAGACGAATATTTTTACCCCCATCAGGGTCTTTAATGCTGATTGTTTTTGGTGTAGTCCTAGCAATCTCAAAGCCTGCGGATTCAAGCGTTTTAATCACATCATCACGGCTTTGGATACGTCCACTTTCAGCAACACTTAAAAGTCCATCTGTGATGACTTCTGAGGCTTTTTGCTTATGCTTTGGCAAAGCATTAGGAGTGCATAACTCACGCTTATTTAGAGGGTCATTAGGGTCATGTAGCTTGTAATGATCATTTACGAGGTCTTTCCATGCGTTTAAACGTGGACGATCTGCTTTGTCGTAGTAAGGCTGTAGGCGTTTACCGCTTTGAAGCTCCACATTTGCTACAACGAAATTAAGCTCTAGGCGGTCTTTATCTTGGTGCTGTACCCATAAAATTGAGTATTGATCTTTATCTATACCTGGCATCAATACACGTTCAAAACTATCCATGATCTGTTGCTTTTGGTGTTCGTCTAAATCACGTTCTGCAAACGATAAAACACCCGATGTATATTTTTGAGCAAAGTTAGTGCTATCAATCAATTGAATCATTTGTTCAGGGTCGCCACGGTCTAGCCTTGCATCTTCCCGATCTCGGTCTTTACCAAGTAAATAATCCACGGGACCACGCCCCGAACCTGCACCACGACTATGTATTTTTATGATCATTGTGCAATCTCTGAAGCTCTCGCTCTATACCTGATAAAGCTGTGATTATTGCTATACGGTCTATTGCTGAACTTGTTTTACTTTGCTGATTAACCAATCTAGCTATCTGATTTAGGTTATTTCCAATGCCTGCAAGCTGTCTTAATAATTTTGGGTCTACTTTAATGACTTTGCTTTGCTTGGTACGTTTTTCACTTAAACAAGTTTCACGCATCCAACTCGCAAGGCTAGCTGTAGTACATCGGTCTAAAAGGGCTTGATGTTCTTCATCCGTTAAACGGATTTTGATTTCCTTTTGTCTTTTGACTATTTCTTTTTTGGTCATGCCTAAATCAGATCCTCGGTTTGTAACCGGACAAAGAAAAAATCTATGATTTTTCTCTTTGGGCGGTTTTCGGGGGTGTCGGGGGTGAAGCCCCTGATCCCAGTAGCACAAAAGGGACAAAGTCCCCTTTGTGTATGCTGGCTTCTAATCACAATAGCATGTTGATTACAGGCCGACAAGATTCGCTAGAATATTGGCTGCATGTGATCAAAGGCTATCTGTGATTAGGTCGGTATTGGATAAGTCGTTACAAGATTATGGACAATCGCAAGCGACCGCCTTTTCTGATCTATGCACAAACACTATGCATAACTCCGCATAAATCACAGATTTATACGTTGAGTTACACACAGGTTTGATGCACAGGAAAAGTCTTTGCCCACAACCGTTGTTAACTCCTTTCAGTAATAATTTTTTTTAAATAATTATTCTTAATATATAAAAAGCAAATGCTCTCAACTTCTCAACTCGCTCCCAAAGCGTCGGGCAAGCCCTTTGGCTTTGGTGAACGGTTGAGAGAGTTTCGGCAATACTCACCCTAAGGGCGGTCATTTAAAAAAATGACACATCCCTTAAGTATTGCCGATTTACCTGTATATATTTGGCTTCGGAGCCACGTATATCGGTCGTATCCGCACATAGCTTTGCTGACTATGCAGACAAGGACTCGAAGTCTTGCACCTCGCTCCACGCGCTCCCTGTCGAAGTATGGCAGTATCTCTACGAGGGTTTCCCCAACATGCAACTTAACTGACCTATACAACTACTCCCAACGCTCCGCCTATGTGAAGTCCCCCTGTAAGCGGTTTAGCCTTTCGACTATAGCCATATAACGCCAGTGACACTTATTCCTACCACACGTTATACGTGTCTATTCAAAAAATGGGCGTACAGAAGTAGACAAAGCTCGACCTATTGGTGCTTATCTGATGGTTTAGAAATCAAATTTAACGAAAGTTTCAAATTTGGGGCTTGTTTAACAGTAGTATTTCTTTAAAATAAGAACTGGTACATAAGCCGTAAGGTGAATATCAGTACGAGTGCCAACTCTGCCGATCATTCGTTAAATGATGCTAGGAACATCAAATAACTGTACCCCTCGAATTTAAATGAAAACCCCTCTAAGTTGCAAGACTTAGAGGGGTTTTTCTTTAATATTTAAAGATATTTCATGTTACACATTAAATTTGTTTGTTTTTTAATCTCAAGAGAAACTGCTGTGCCTGTTTTCCCAGGATTTCATCTAAGGGTAAATGCGCCTGTTTAATTAACTGTTCCAGTTTTTGTGGTGCAATCCGGATATGCAAATGCAGCTGACCTTCATCATCATAATGTTCTGACTGGATCACATTCAAACCATAAAGCTGGTTGCGCAGCTTGCCATAGGCCGGTTTTAGCGTCAGTTCAAAGGATTGCAGTTGTCCCATCAGGGCTTCATGCACTGCTTTGCGCAGCAGGTCGATCCCTTCGCCACTATGTGCTGAAACATAGACACGTTCTGGCTCACCCGGACGTCGATAAATAATTTTAGCCTCGTCACCGCTACAGTCAATTTTATTGTAAACCTGCAGGATCGGAACATCGGCACCAATTTCTTTCAGGACTTTTTCAACCGCTTCAATCTGTTCCAGCATTTCTGGACTACTTGAATCGATGACATGCAGCAACAAGGTCGCTTCTACGGTTTCTTCCAGGGTCGCTTTAAAGGATTCGACCAGAGAGTGAGAAAGATTACGGACAAAACCCACCGTATCTGCCAGTACCAGATTGCCGATGCCATCCCATTCCAGACGTCGTAATGTGGGGTCTAGGGTGGCAAACAGCTGATCGGCTGCGTAGACATCGCTATTGGCCAGTAAATTAAACAGGGTTGACTTGCCGGCATTGGTGTAACCGACCAAGGACACTGTCGGGACAGCCGCTTTTTGCCGTGCCACACGGCCTTGCATCCGGGTCTGGCGGACTTTATCAATTTTGGCTTTCAGTTGTCCCATGCGGATACGCAGCAAGCGGCGGTCTGTTTCCAGCAGGGTTTCACCCGGGCCACGCAAGCCGATGCCGCCTTTTTGACTGTCGAGATTGCCACGGCTACGAATTAAGCGGGATGATAAATGTTGCAGTTGTGCCAGTTCGACTTGCAGCTTGCCTTCATAGGTACGGGCACGCTGGGCGAAAATATCTAAAATCAGTTCGGTACGATCGACCACACGGCACTTGATGACCTGTTCCAGATTGCGGGCCTGGGCCGGTGTCAGGGCATGATCAACAATGACCAGATTGGCGTCCAGTTCTTCTACGCATTCGGCGATTTCTTCTGCTTTGCCTGACCCGATAAAAAATTTGGCATCCGGTTTGACGCGTTGAGCATGAATATGTTCCAGAATTTCGGCATCTGCAGATTGCGCCAGCAGATTAAACTCTTCAGCATCAAGGTCATCCAGCATTTGTACGCTGACACTCACCAGAATGACGCGTTCTTTCCCCCGATGTTGTTCTAAATATTCCACTCAGGCCAATCTCCACTTGAAAGCTTTAGTGTAGTTGAAAAAGAGCGAGGCAGATACTGAATTAGCGCGGCTTTGGTTTAAAGTGCGGTGACAAACAGTTGTGCAAGTGTTACCAGTACAGCGGCATAGATACAGGTACCACCCAAAATATATTTGAGCACTTGTAAAGGCTGAAGCTTTTCATTCGCAGGCTGGGTTTGATCTGGCATGGCAGCGATCCTTTTTGATCCAATATTCCGATGTTTTTATTATAAATGATTCATTAATCCAATTAAAATTGAAGATATAGATCTTATTGGTCGGTTTTTATTATCAATGCATGTTGCGAATGAACAGTATAGAATGAGTTTAATTCGTGGATATTCCCTGTATCTAGCTTAGGATTTAGTGACGTTTTTATGAACCCAACTGTACAATCTCAAGATATTTTATTAATAATTATATAAGAGTGACTGATAATAATGAATAAATTACTAATTAGCATTTTTTTAGCTTCAATTAGCTATACTTGTTATGCGGCTTCTCAACCCGCAGTCAATATAAGTCGAGCTAACTGTTATGCTCCTTTACCTCAATGGCTAGGGCTACCAGGAGTAGGCTATCACAATGAATCTTTAAGCTACGACCGTCTTTTTGCTTCTCATAGATTACGGGTTAGTAGTCAACAGACACGTTATCCGAATATTACTCGAAATCTATTTTATCCTTCTGCTACTTCTTTTAACTATACCTCTACTTGGAGAGCCTATGCGGGCCAACCTGATTCAAGTAATTTAGGATGGACTGTTACTGGAAATCATCAAGAAATTTTAGATTCAGGCCAATACATTCAAAGTAATACCTTCGCAACTGGCTGTAATATAACTGAGTGGTAATGAAAAAATTTATTAAAATCATATTAGGAATATTTTTAGTTATTGTTATTCTTTTTCTGATTATGTGGGGGTTCCATGGGTTTCCTACAAAAGAAATGTCTGATAACTCGATTTATGAACCTCCTCAAAACTCATCCTCTGTAATTGAAATAAATAAAGATGGGAAAACCACATTGAAATCTATAGATAATAAGACCGTGCTTAGTCAAAAGAATAAGCCCTTATTAGTAGATAGTGAATATATCAAATATATAGATATTGCTAGTTCAGATTTACCTGATGAAATAAAAAAAGAACTATTAGAGAAATCTAATAATTTAAGGCTACATGGTAGTTTTTCAAAAGGACAAATCACTCACGAATTCAAGAATACAAATTATTATAAAGATCGTTTAGATGAAATTGGTGGCTATGAAAGCTTAGAGAAAAAACTAAATTTTGAGCCTACAAAAATAGATGAAATCTTCTCTGACTCAAAATTAATTGGTGGCGATTATTCAGGATCATACACAGAAGGTAAGGGATACAATTCTATTTTTAGGGCATATGAATCTGCCAATTCAAGTATTGAATTGAATGAAATAGCACTTAGTAAATCTTCTAATAAGGTCGATTTCTTTAAAGAAAATATTAATACTTATATAAATAATTCGCCTGCAACTATAGAAAAAGTTGATAACGGAAATATTTATAATATTAGCTGGATAAGCGGTAACAGACTATTTTCAATGTCTACAAAAAACTTATCTGAAGCTAGTGCCATACAAAAAGCACAGCACATTGATGTTTCTGTACAAAACAAATAGATCTTTATTAGAAAGTATTTTCTTTAATATCTTAGTCCATAGCTACGTTTTGGTGTATTTACTTTTTCAAGCTTCTGACTTGCATTTCTAATGCCTGTAATTGCTCGATCAAGGCTTTGTTTTGCATCTTGAAGTCTTGCACTTGAAAGCTCAAGTTGCTTACTTGCCGAGCTAATTTGTTCAAGCTCTCGTTTCGGGTCTGGTCTGTTTCGCTGATACTCTCTAAAAGCTTCTTGAATGCTTCCCTGACGCTCTGATTGTCTTGCTTGGTACTCTCGAACATCTTGAGTAAATC